>NZ_JAUBSF010000125.1:0-14432 GCF_036704615.1 Microcoleus sp. K4-B3 | reverse complement strand
AATCATCAATTTTTCTTTGACACATCTTCTCAAATCCCCTTGACAACTGCCATACAAGCTTAACTTGTTACCAATGGAGTGCCATCATAATTCACGATCTGCATGGCAATGTGCTGGATGTTAATAACCGACTGCTAGAAATGTTTGGTGTGGAGCGAGAGCAAGCACTGCAATGCTCGATCGTGGATGACTATTCTACACCGGATAATCCGTTCCATCTGTTAGAAGACTGGTGGACAAGGGTCTTAGCTGGGGAAACAATTCAATTTGAGTGGAATGTCAGAAAAATTGATTCTAATACAGTCTTTGAGGTCGATGTCACGCTCAACCGCATCATCCTCGATGGCAAAGCAGTGATTCTTGGTAATGTGCTGGATATTAGCGATCGCAAACGCGCCGAAACTGAACGTCAACAAAAGTCTGAAGCTCTAGAAAAGACTTTACAAGAACTCCAACAAGCTCAAATTCAACTTATCCAAGGTGAAAAAATGTCAGCTTTGGGTAATTTAGTAGCTGGTGTCGCTCACGAAATCAACAACCCTGTCGGCTTCCTGACTGGGAATATTACCCCAGCCTTAGATTACATTAACGATTTGTTTGGGTTGCTCGAGCTAGTGCAGCAAAAATATCCTCAACTACATCCAGCAATTCAAGAAGAAATCGAAACCATTGAGCTTGACTACATCCGGGAAGACTTACCCAAGTTAATTGAATCGATGCAAGAAGGCGTGAAGCGAATTCAAGACATTAGTATTAGTCTGCGGACATTCTCGCGTGCTGATAGCGATCGCCCCGTGGCCTGTAATATTCACGAGGGCATTGATAGTACAATTATGATCCTCAAGCATCGTCTGAAAGCCAACGACACTCGCCCCGAAATCAAAGTTATTAAGGACTATGGCGATCTACCAAGAATAGAGTGCTATGCCGGTCAATTAAATCAGGTATTTATGAATATTTTGGGGAATGCAATCGATGCTGTGAATGAATCAAATATTGGACGGAGTTATGCAGAGATCAAAGCCAATCCCAATCAAATTATTATCAATACAGAATTATCGGGCGATAGACAACAGGTAGTAATTCGGATTAAAGACAATGGTATTGGCATGAGTGAAGCGGTGCGGGATCAAGTTTTTGATAATTTATTTACTACTAAGAGTGTGGGTCAAGGAACGGGTTTGGGATTAGCGATCGCGCGTCAAATTGTGGAAGAAACTCACGGTGGAAAATTGAACTGTACTTCTATACTGGGAAAAGGAACAGAGTTTATCATTACCTTACCAACTCAAGCGGAACACAAAAGTTAATTTTTCCTGGCATTTCAACTCATTTAATCAATTACTAACTCATAAAATATCAAACAACTATGAACGTGAATCCCTCCGACCAAAACAGTAATTCTCCCACAATCATTCAAATTCCCAACTATCAAATTATCGAAAGAGTTTATTCAGGAAGTCGAACCTTGGTATATCGGGCTATCCGTACCAATGACCAATTACCTGTGGTCATCAAACTGCTGAAAAATGACTATCCCACCTTTAGCGAATTGGTACAGTTTCGCAATCAATATACTATTGCCAAAAATCTCAACTCACCGCTAATCGTCCAAACCTATAGCTTGGAACCCTATCAAAATTGCTATGCGTTAGTGATGGAAGACTTTGGGGGAATTTCTCTTGAAGAATGGGGGGTGAAAAGGAAAAAACTCCTTTCTTTGAAAGAGTTTTTGGAAATTGCAATCGCACTTTGTAATACCTTAGATATATTGTACGATAATCGCATTATTCATAAAGACATCAAACCCAGTAATATCTTAATTAATCCCGAAACTAAACAAATTAAATTAATTGACTTTAGTATTGCATCCTTGTTACCACGAGAAACCCAAGCACTCATCAATCCCAATGTATTAGAAGGGACACTTGCTTATATTTCCCCAGAACAAACAGGACGAATGAATCGGGGGATTGACTACCGGACTGATTTTTATTCTTTAGGTGTGACTTTCTACCAATTACTGACAGGAAAATTGCCTTTTGAATCAAAGGATCCGATGGAGTTAGTACATTGTCATATTGCAAAAAATCCACCGGAATTAAGGGAGAAAAACGGAAAAGAGATCCCGCAAGTTTTCTGTGATATTGTCATAAAGTTAATAGCGAAAAATGCTGAAGATAGATATCAAAGTGCCTTGGGACTGAAAGCTGATTTAGAAAATTGTTTACATCAACTTCAAGAAACTGATAAGATTGAGGTCTTTGAGATTGGGCGACGGGATATGTGCGATCGCTTCCTCATCCCCGACAAACTCTACGGACGAGAAACCGACGCAGCAACCCTGCTCCAAGCCTTTGAAAGAGTTAGTAATGGTGCAACAGAAATGATGCTAGTGGCAGGTTTTTCTGGAATTGGTAAAACCGCAGTGGTGAATGAAGTTCACAAGCCAATTGTCAGACAACGGGGCTACTTCATCAAAGGTAAATATGACCAGTTCAACCGCAACATCCCGTTGAGTGCCTTTGTGCAAACCTTACAGGACTTGATGGGACAACTATTGAGTGAAAGTGATACTCAGGTGGCGCAGTGGAAAGACAAAATCCTCTCAGCTTTGGGTGAGAACGGGCAAGTCCTAATTCAAGTCATTCCCGAACTCGAACAGATTATAGGCAAACAACCTGCTGCTCCAGAACTCTCAGGTAGTGCCGCCCAGAACCGCTTCAACTTGCTATTCCAGAAATTCATTGCCGTATTCGCTAAAGCAGAACATCCTTTAGTGATGTTCCTCGATGACTTGCAGTGGGCAGATTCAGCCTCATTGAGCTTGATGCAAGTGTTGCTGAGTCAAAGCGAGGTGGGCTATCTGCTGACGATCGGGGCATACCGAGATAATGAAGTCTTCCCCGCTCATCCACTAATGCTGACATTGGAGGAGATGAAGAAAGACTCAGCAACTATCAGCACCCTTACCCTCACCCCGTTAAGTCAATCTCACATCAATCGTTTGGTTGCCGACACCCTCAGTTGTTCCACAGTTCTAGCGCAGCCGCTGACAGAGTTAATCTATCAAAAAACCAAAGGCAACCCTTTCTTTGCCACGCAGTTTCTCAAAACCCTGCATCAGGAGGGCTACATTGCCTACGATCTGCAAGTCGGACACTGGCAGTGCGATATGGTAGCAGTGCGATCGCTCTCGCTCACTTCTTCGGATGTGGTGGAGTTCATGGCGCTGCAATTACAAAAGTTGCCAGAAGCCACTCAAGAGATACTAAAGCTAGCTGCTTGTGTAGGAGCACAGTTCGATCTGGAAATATTGGCGATCGTTTCAGAAAAATCGCCAACCGATGCCGCAACAGCATTGTGGAAAGCCTTGCAGGAAGGCTTGATTTTACCCACGAGTCAGATTTACAAGTTTTTTCAGGGTGCGGGACAGTCTGAGGCAGAGGATACAGTTAATCCGACCTATCGATTTTTGCACGATCGCGTCCAGCAAGCCGCCTATTCTTTAATTCCTGCCGACCAGAAACAAGCAACCCACCTGCAAATGGGACAACTGCTCCAGCAAAAGCTCTCAGAAATAGACCGAGAAGACAAGATTTTTGATATTGTCGGGCATTTAAATTTAGGCATAGAGTTAATCGCGCAACCGCAGGAACGGCAAACTCTAGCACAACTGAACTTAAAAGCGGGAACTAAGGCCAGAAGTGCGACCGCTTATGCTGCCGCAAGGGTTTATTTGCAAAGCGGGCTGGAGTTACTTTCGCCAGACTGCTGGGAAACTCAGTACGAATTGACGCTCAATCTGTATGTAGCCGCCGCCGAAGCCAGTTACTTGAATAGTGACTTTGAGGGCATGGAGCAGCTTGCCGCATTCGTCTTGCAGCAGGCACAGACGATTCTCGACAAAGTGAAAATCTACGAAATTAAAATCGCAGCACACACGGCTCGTAACCAAGCATTGCAGGCGATCGCAGTCGGTGCAGAGGCGTTGAAGCAATTAGGGGTAGATTTCCCGACAGAAGCAGACTCAGCCAGGATTGGCAGTGCTTTACAGCAGCTAAACCAGCAACTCCAGGGCAGAGAAATTGCCGAACTGGTTGATTTGCCCGCGATGAGCGACCCCAATGCTCAAGCCGCCATCCAACTGTTAGGAAGGTTATTTTCAGCCGTGTACCAGGGGATGCCGGGATTGCTGCCTCTGTTGGGCGCGACGATGGTGCGGTTATCCCTGGAGTTTGGCAATGCCCCCGCCTCAACGATCGGCTATGTGGCTCACAGCATGGTACTGTGTGCCTTTTTCGGCGAAGTCGAAACTGGCTATAAATTTGGTCAATTAGCACTCTCGGTGCTGGAGCGGTTGAATACTCAAAGTATGAAGTGCATCACTTTGGGGATGTTTGGATTTTTCATTCAACCTCACCAGGAAGCGTTGCGGGCAGCACTTGTGACGTTGAAAGAGAGTTACAAGGCAGGTATGGAAACAGGCAATCTGCTCAGTGCGGGCTACGACATCGGAAGCTACTCCCATCTGGCTTTTTTCGCAGGTGTAGAGCTAGATATGTTGGAACCCGAATTAGCAGCTTACAGTGCTGCTATGGCTCAGATGAACAATGATTCAGCGCGTTTTCTTTTGGACATGACGTGGCAAACGGTAAAGAATTTGCGAGAAACGGTGAGCCAGCCCGATCGCCTAATGGGTACTGCCTATGATGAAACCGTGATGCTGCCCAAGCACCAGCAGGATAACGAACTCATGATGATTGTCGTTGTCTACATCTTCAAACTGCTGCTTGCCTACTCATGCGGCAATTATCCGGCTGCTGTGGATATCCTCACCCAACTCAAGCCCTGTTGGATGGTACTGTCGGGAACGGTTTTTATTCCCATTTTCCATTTCTATGCGGCGCTGACGCATCTGGCACTCGTGCCCACCGGGTCAGAACCAGAGCAAACTGAACAGTTGACTGTGGTTGCTACCCATCAAGCGGCTTTGCACCAATCGGCGCACAATGCCCCGATGAATCACTTGCACAAATGGCATCTAGTGGAAGCAGAGCGATATCGGGTGTTCGGTAACAAAGCCGCTGCCATTGAGCATTATGACCAGGCGATCGCGCTGGCTCAAAAGCATCTGTTCACCAACGATGCAGCTTTAGCCAATGAACTAAGTGCTAAGTTCTATCTGGAATGGAACAAAGAGCGTATCGCCCAGGAATACATGACCCAAGCCTACTACGGCTATGCTCGCTGGGGAGCCAAAGCCAAAGTTGCAGACCTAGAACGTCGCTACCCGCAACTGCTGGCTCCTAGCCTCGGGCAAGCTCACTCTGCCCTCTCGGTCAACGAAACTGTCTTTGCAGTGGGAACCGTCACTTCCACCAGTTCCTCCTCCACTGTCTCCGATTCCCTCGACCTCTGTGCCATCCTCAAAGCTTCTCATGCTATTTCCGGTGAAATCGAACTGGGAAAACTACTTTCATCGTTGCTTTCGATCGTCATCGAAAATGCTGGAGCTGATAAATGCGTGTTCATGCTCTTGCGAGACGATCGCCTCCTAATTAAAGGGTCAATTACCCTGGGGTCAGAGCCAGTCGTGTTGCAGCGCCTTCGGGTTGAAGAAAGTCAGGATATTCCTTTGAAGCTGATTTACAAAGTCTTGCACTTCAGGCAGACTACTGTGCTAGTTAATGCGACGGTCGATCCAACCTTAGCCAATGACCCGTATATCGTTCGTCAGCAGCCGAAAAGTATCTTGTGTAGCCCAATTTTGCATCAAGGTAAATTGATGGGCATTTTATATCTAGAAAATAATTTAGCAACTGGGGCGTTTACCAGCGATCGCGTGGAACTCCTCAATTTACTTTGCGCTCAAGCGGCAATTTCTATAGAAAATGCCCGACTTTATGAGCGATCGCAAACCTATGCCCAACAGCTAGAGCAAGCCTTACATGACTTGCAGCAAACCCAATTGCAAATGATTCAAAGCGAAAAGATGTCGGCTTTGGGGAACTTAGTTGCTGGCGTTGCTCATGAAATTAATAACCCCGTCGGCTTCTTAACTGGCAATTTGAATGAAGCCAAACGCACAGTTCAAGACTTAACAGAACATCTAGCTTTGTATCGCACCCAAGCATCTGCTGCCAACATTGCCGACCATGCGGTCGAGATTGATTTAGACTATATTATCGAAGACCTGCCCAAAATGATTGACTCGATGCAATTGGGCTGCGATCGCATCAAAGGTATCAGCACGACGCTCTGCACGTTTTCTAGAGCCGACAAAGACTGCAAAGCGCCCTTCAACATCCACTCTGGCCTCGACAGCGCAATCTTAATTCTCAAATATCGATTGAAAGCCAACGATCGGCGACCCGCAATCGTTGTAGTGAAAGACTACGGCAATATTCCCGAGATCGAATGCTTCCCCGGACAGCTTAACCAGGTGTTTATGAACATTATAGCCAATGCGATCGATGCGTTGGATGAGTCAAACATTGGGCGGCATTTTGCGGGAATAAAGGCTAACCCTAATCGAATTAAAATTATCACTTCCGCGGAAAATCAACAGGTAAAAATTACCATTTCTGATAATGGTAAGGGAATGAATGAATCAGTCAAACAAAAAATATTTGACCATTTATTTACGACCAAGCTAGTGGGAAAAGGCACAGGGTTGGGATTGGCGATCGCACGGCAGATTGTAGTTGAGAAACACGGCGGCACAATAGAGGTAAATTCTGTATTGGCAGAAGGGACGGAGTTTACAATTTTATTGCCGATGAAAGGATAAGATTATCTTGATAGATGGCAATTTTTCTGTTCAAAAGTTAGAAAGAGTAGAAGCGGTAGAGTCTGTCTGCTGGAGATCGCTGTTCAATCATCGTTAGACTCGACAAATAAAAGTGTATACTTACTTACAACAGTCAAAGTCTAACATGGAGTAATCCAGAGGAGTACCGCAGTGGATTTTACGAACGGAATTTCTGGATATCATCTGGTTGAGCAATTATACTGTGGTTCGAGAACCCTAGTTTATCGAGCCTTCCGAGAAACAGACCAGCTTCCAGTTGTCATTAAACTATTAAATCGAGACTATCCCAGCTTCAGCGAACTGCTGCAATTCCGCAACCAGTACACCATCGCCAAAAATCTACGTCTGCCTGGAGTAGTTGAACCCTACAATTTAGAGTCCTATCGCCACAGCTATGCCTTAGTAATGGAGGATTTTGGCGGTATTTCTCTGCGAGACTACGCCCAAGAACGATCGCTGACTCTAGCAGAAATATTGGAAATAGCCATTCAAATAACTGACATTCTTGACGGACTGTACCGAAACAGAGTCATTCACAAAGATATTAAGCCAGCTAACGTCCTCATACATCCCGAAACCAAACAAATTAAACTCATAGACTTTAGCATCGCCTCCCTACTTCCAAGAGAAACCCAAGAAATTCAAAATCCCAACGTTTTAGAAGGAACCCTCGCCTATATTTCTCCCGAACAAACTGGACGAATGAACCGAGGCATCGACTACCGCACCGACTTTTATTCTCTGGGAGCCACATTTTACGAACTGCTGACAGAAAAACTGCCATTTGAATGTGACGACCCCATGGAGTTGGTTCACTGTCATATTGCCAAACAACCTCCTGCAATAAACAGGAAAGAAATCCCGCAGGTGGTTTCGGATATTGTCATGAAGCTGATGGCAAAAAATGCCGAAAAACGCTATCAAAGTGCCTTGGGATTGAAGCATGACTTAGAACGCTGTTTGCAGCAGTGGCAAGAAACTGGAAAGATTGAAACTTTTGAGTTAGGAACGCGGGATGTATGCGATCGCTTCCTGATTCCTGAAAAGCTTTATGGTCGAGAAGGAGAAATACAGCAACTTTTAGCAGCCTTTGAACGAGTAGCACAAGGGAACAGCGAAATGATGCTCGTTGCAGGCTTTTCCGGCATCGGAAAAACCGTTGTGGTCAATGAAGTTCACAAACCCATTGTCCGAAAGCATGGCTATTTCAGTAAAGGTAAATTTGACCAGTTCAATCGCAATATTCCCTTTTCGGCATTTGTGCAAGCCTTTCGCGATTTAATGACACAATTGCTCAGTGAAAGCGATCTCCAACTCCAAGCATGGAAAACCAAAATTTTAGCAGCACTCAGTGACAACGGTCAAGTCATTATTGAAGTAATTCCCGAACTAGAACGGATTATCGGACAACAACCCGCAGCCCAAGAATTATCAGGGATAGCTGCTCAAAATCTGTTCAATTTACTCTTCCAAAAATTTATCTCGGTCTTTACTACAAAAGAGCATCCCTTAGTGATGTTTCTGGATGACTTACAATGGGCGGATTCGGCATCTTTAAAGTTGATGCAGTTGCTCATAGGTGAATCCCCGTCCAGTCACCTGCTACTAATTGGAGCCTATCGAGACAATGAAGTTTCCGCTGCCCATCCCTTGATGTTGACCCTAGATGAAGTCACTAAGACAGGGGCAACTGTCAATACCATCACACTTGCACCTCTGGCTCGAACCAGTTTGAATCAATTAGTAGCAGATACGCTGAGTTGTTCTCCTAAATTAGCAGAACCGCTGACGGAATTGGTGTATCAGAAGACAAAAGGAAACCCATTTTTTGCTACGCAGTTTCTCAAAGCCTTGCATCAGGATGAATTGATTATTTTTGATATCAAAGCAGGCTATTGGCAGTGCGATATCAGCAAAATTACAGAAGCAGCCCTCACGGATGATGTGGTTGAATTCATGGCGCAGCAGTTACAGAAATTACCCGTGGAAACTCAGGATGTTTTAAAATTAGCCGCTTGCATTGGCAATCAGTTCGATCTGACAACATTAGCAATTGTTGCCCAAATTTCGGAGACTGAAACGGCAACGGCTTTATGGAAAACTTTACAGGAAGGTTTGGTTTTACCTCAGAGTGAGATTTATAAATTTTATGTAGGGGAAGAAGACAATATCGATCGAGCTACTTCTCAAACAGTTTCCTATCGCTTCTTGCACGATCGCGTCCAACAAGCCGCTTATTCTTTAATTGCTGCTGACAAAAAACAGGCAACTCACCTGAAAATCGGGCAACTGTTGCTCCAGAATACCCCGATTCAAGAACGGGAAGAGCAAATTTTTGCCATTGTCAACCAATTGAATATAGGATTGGAGTTAATTTCTCAACCAGCGGAACTCGAAGAACTGGCGCGGTTGAACTTGACGGCAGGACGGAAAGCCAAAGCATCCACAGCCTATGTGGCAGCAGTCAAATACCTGAGTACGGCGATGGATTTGCTATCGAGCTCGCGCTGGCAAACTCAGTACAATTTAACCCTAGAAATCGTTGTGGAAACGGCAGAGGCCCAATATCTCAACACCAATTTCGCAGCCGCAAATACCTTAGTTGAAATGGTATTGCAGCACGGGAAAACGCTGCTCGATCGCATCCCCGCTTACGAGATTAAGATCCAAGTTCATATGGCGCAACACCAAGTGAACGATGCCATTGATACGGGATTGCAGGCATTAGAACTGCTGGGCTACCCCGTTAACCTGAGCGAGCAGGAATTTTTAGTGAAACTACCCGCTTTAGAATGCCTGGAAGACTACCCCACAATGACTGACCCCGCACAACTAGCAGCCATGCGGATTCTTAAAGTCAGCTTTACTTCTGTTCTAGTAGGCAGACCGCAAATTCTGCTGCCAGTAATCGTCAGACAAGTGAAACTTTGTGTAGAAGGCGGTCACTCTCCTCTGGCATCAGCAACCTATGCTTGGTATGGCACGCTCTTATGCGGCCCTTTGGGCAACATTGATATCGGATATCAAGCAGGGCGGCTGGCACTGCAACTGCTCAAACACTTTGAAACCAGGGAACACAAAGTTGTTACCTATAATATGTTTTACACCTTTGTCCACCATTGGAAGGAGCCTTTACGAGAAAGTTTATCTCCTCTTGCCGAGGGGGTACAGATTGGGCTAGAAAGCGGGAATTACGAATATACAGGTTACTGCATCACCAACTATTGTTTCTACATATTCCTGGCGGGACAAAATCTAGAAACTGTTGAAACCGAACATAAAAAATACCATGAATTGTTGCTGTATTTGAAATGGCAACACTCTATTTCTATCTCCCAAATTTGGTATCAATTATTGTTAAATTTGTTGGGAAAAGCGGTCAATCCACTCCAGTTAAGTGGTGAGATATTTGACGAATCTACCATGTTGTCAAACCTCCTTGAACAGAACGATCTCATTGCTCTGTTTCATGCCTTTTTAGCAAAGACGATTCTGTTCTATCTGCTCGAAGAGTTCGAGCCAGCAGTGGAGAGTGCAGCTAAGGCAGCGAGTTACTCTAGCGTTGGGTCAGAAAATTTCGTCAATTTGCACTTCTACCAATCCCTAGCACTGCTGGCGAACTACCCCAACGTCAGTTCCCAAGAGCGATCGCATTACCTAAGTAAGCTTACTAACAATCAGGAAAAAATGCAGTGTTGGATGCAGCACGCTCCGATGAACTACGAGCATAAATATCATCTGGTAGAAGCGGAAAAACATCGAGTTTTCAATCAAAAAACAGAAGCCATAGAATTCTATGACCTGGCGATTAAAGGAGCCAAAGAAAACGAATACCTCCAAGACGAAGCGATCGCCAACGAATTAGCTGCCAAGTTCTACCTAGATTGGGACAAAGAAAAAGTTGCCGCCAGCTATATGCAGGAAGCATATTACTGTTATGCCCGTTGGGGTGCCGCAGCCAAGGTTGAAGACTTAGAACAACGCTATCCCCAATTACTTCATCCCATCCTGAATCAGCCCAAACTTCGCTTTAATCCTCTAGAAACGCTGGCAACGATTAGCCACTCTTCGCAGACTTCCAGTAATAGCAGCACCAGTATTTCCGAGGCCCTTGATTTCGCATCTATTGTGCAAGCTGCTCAAGCTTTATCCAGTAAAATTCAGCTTGATGAATTGCTCGATACCCTCAACCAAATTATTTTGAAAAATTCTGGGGCAGAAACTTGTGCTTTGCTACTCCCCGATCGGGATGAATGGCAAATCCGGGCAATAACTCACATCAATTCCGATAACCAGACACCCACAACTCTGCTGCAAAGCCAACCTCTGGATAACTCTGTGGGGATTCCGCTCAAGCTGGTTTATTATGTCAAACATACCCTGGAAACTGTGGTTATTGAAGGTGGCCAAACCGAGATTCCGGGTTTAATGAATGACTGTACGCTCCAGTATCAGTCTCAGAGTATGCTATGTACTCCGATTCTCGATCGCGGGAACTTAGTTGGCATACTTTATCTCGAACATCGATCGACAAAAGGAGTGTTTACTCGCGATCGCCTCCTCATCCTCAACTTCCTCTGCACTCAGGCTGCCATTTCCTTAGAAAATGCGCGATTGTATCAGCAAGCGCAGGATTATGCCCACCAGGTTGAACAATCTCAACTGCAATTAGTACAGAGCGAAAAAATGTCGGCGTTGGGCAATTTAGTAGCCGGGGTAGCCCATGAAATTAATAATCCAGTCGGTTTTATTTCTGGGAATATCCATGAAGCGATCGCCGCTGTCAAAGATCTTACAGAATACTTGCAGCTCTATCAAGAAAAATTTCCCAGTCCGGGCGAGGAGATTGAAGAAAAAGCAGAAGATATCGATATCGAATATCTCTTAGAAGATTTACCCAAAATGTTGAATTCGATGCAAGTCGGGTGCGATCGCATTCAAGGTATTAGCACCAGTCTTCGTACCTTCTCCCGAGCCGACAAAGATTACAAAGTTCCTTTCAATATTCATGAGGGAATTGACAGTACACTTTTGATTCTCAAACATCGATTGAAATCCAACGAACAGCGTCCCGCTATTGAAGTAGTCAAAGAGTACGGGAACCTGCCACCAGTTGATTGCTTCCCCGGACAATTAAATCAGGTGTTTATGAATATCTTTGCCAATGCCATTGATGCACTGGAAGAATCAAATCGGGAACGGAGTTTTGAGAAGATCAAAGCCCAAGCCAATTGCCTCACGATTCGGACAGAAATGAAGTCTTCTGAGTGGGTGACGATTCGCATTTCTGACAACGGCCCAGGGATATCAGATGAGATAAAAGCAAAGATTTTTGACCACTTATTTACCACCAAAGGTGTGGGGAAAGGCACGGGATTGGGTTTGGCGATCGCACGTCAAATTGTGGTTGAGAAACACGGCGGTATGCTAGAGGTAAACTCAACTTTAGGTCTCGGTACAGAATTTACAATTTCACTGCCATGTTGATCGTTAGCGCGGTGTTTTTCTACTCCCGGGGAGGTTATAAGTGGGTGATTGAGTTGCAGATTGGCGAATTAAAACAAGGGTAAATTCGGCTCTCTAAAAGTGGGGTTGTTGATAAATTAGACTGCTGTTAAACTTTTAAGAAAATTCAGCAGCAATTCATTCGCCTTATTCTTTTACAGTCAACTTAAAGCCTCAAACTACATTACTTTTGAGATCAAATCTGTTAGCATCGGAATTATTCATATCTCTCTTCTCGTCATCTGCGTGAATCAGCCTCAATCCATTGTCATCTGCGGCCCGAGAAATTATCTTTTTTTAACCGCAGATACAGGCAGATCAACACAGATTAACGCATATGAATTAGATCTATTCCGGTTGCACCGTCCGTAATTGTTGAGTGTTGACTGGATTTTTTCAGGGGGCGACAATGAGGTTAAAGCGGTTGCCCTATAAGCTTTATCGCCCTCATTCCCTTCTGAGAAAATAACTGTTTATTGCGAACAAAAATCAGCCTAGACTCTACCCACTTCTGACATTCGTTAAAAGCTATCAGCCAATTTTCGCCATATAAAGAAATCCAAAAGTTGCTATGTCTTCTGCTATTTCTACCCGTCTCTTGAGGACGAAAAACATACTTTTCCTGTCCCTGAAGCTTAGTTATTTTTCCTTGTAACCATGCCGAAGTCATAAGCTGTCAAACATCTAAACTGCATTAACTAAGTTACCTTTATTTTTTACTTTTCGGTTCCATTTCATAATTAGTTCTCCTTCATTTAACCTGGGGGGGTGACAAAGAGGTCTACGAGATAGACTGTATAAGGGTTGCGGCCCGCATACCTTGTTGATAAAAGCGGCGTTTATTGGGAGTTAACTTCATTAACTGTTCTACCTCGTCAGAATATTGTTCGAGATAATTGACCCACTTTTCTCCATCTAAACCAACACCAAATGTACTCCGTCTGGGATATCTTTTTTTAGGTTCTTTGCGACGAGATACATATTTTTGTACCTGCTTTTTTTTCAGTTCAGTGCCTTGAAATATTGCTGAAGTGTACGCAAGTGTCATGAGCAAAATCATGTTAATAAGTCGGTCTCCTTTTAAGCTGGTTCCTTCAATATCGTAGCCTCCTGTTTTACAGTCTCGGAACATTTCTTCAATACCCATCCGCTGCTTATAAGCATTGATAGCTGCCGGCAATGACCCTAAATCTGTGAGTATAAACCACGCTTCATCAACCTTCCATTCCCCATAGTTCCTTTTCCACTTACAAGCAAGCTCAAATCCGGTCGCAGGTCGAGTTTTCCTCACTCTTTTACCTTGAAAATATAAAGAGGTTCCTGGCACTATTCCTAATTCATCTAACCGTTGCCAAACTAAATGTTCCGTTTCGATACAATGATTTTTTTTCAGTCTTAAACAAAAAGATACACCCTTTTCCCTTAGCCAGTTTCCCAAATCTACAGAACAAAATTCACGGTCTCCTAAAACGATGACTTTATATTCTGAAAATAATGGTAAAACTTGCTGTAAATGGGTTGTTTGTGATTCAAAGTTACTGTTTCCCAATTTGGGCAACAGTGACCAGTATAATGGAATTGCTCTTCGCTCCCAGATCAGGCTAACCATAAAGAGATTAATGCGGCCCCATTGACTGCGGTCGATTGCGATTGATAAAGTTTGACCAACACGGCAATAAGTAATCAACCAATAAGTAATTAATGGGAACCAAATTAGTGAGATAGTTAAGTGAGGCAAATCGAGAAATCTTTGTAGTTTTCTACGCCGACTTTCTGTTGTAATTGGATAGGGAAATACCCGCGAGAGCCGTTCTAATCTCACTTGTTTTTCTGATTGTATCAAGGGTAGCAAGATTTCAATCAGTTTAAATTGAGCTGAACTTAGTTGTTTTTTTAAATGAATGAGGTAGAATGTTGGTATCATTATTTTTGAGATAGGCAAGCGTGTAACAATTATGCTGCCTATCTTTTTTGAGCAGCGGATTGGCTCAATCCTTACAAAGGTATGGGTTTCAGGCTGGTTGTTACCCCCCCAGCATTTAACAATTTATTTAACAGAACC
This sequence comes from Microcoleus sp. K4-B3, assembly GCF_036704615.1. Classification (NCBI taxonomy): domain Bacteria; kingdom Bacillati; phylum Cyanobacteriota; class Cyanophyceae; order Oscillatoriales; family Microcoleaceae; genus Microcoleus; species Microcoleus sp. K4-B3. The sequence continues at coordinate 51 of NZ_JAUBSF010000125.1, read as the reverse complement.
TCTAGTTTTTCAATGGATTCAAATAATCTATTAGCAACATATTCCTTAGCC
>NZ_JAUBSF010000215.1:0-1777 GCF_036704615.1 Microcoleus sp. K4-B3 | reverse complement strand
GCTGCCTATCTTTTTTTACCACAAGTTGGCTCAATCCTTACTAACTATGGGTTTGGGGCGGGTTGTCACCCCCCCAGGGTTCGTTTAAGTCTTTTTTTACAAGTAGCCGCCTACAGTTGGCGGCTACGCCAGAAAATAAAGACAGAAACTGGCACAGTATCTCTATTTTTAAACATTTTGTATAAAATAATACGTTGATTTTTATTTCCACTGTATAAACCGTAGTTTTTTCCGCGTTTAGGCAAGGTTGCCGTGTTATGCTTGATACGTTAAAAACGTGCGTAAAGACAGCCACAATGAACGTTTGGAGCTTAATTATTGAGGCTTTCAGAATACTGGTAGAACGTGACTCGATTCTTTCCGAAAGGCTCGCTAAACTGGAAGAAGAAAACGGGCTTGAAGTGACAGACGAAAGCGTTACTCAGTCCCAATTGCAAGAGTTGGTAACGCGAATGTCCGAACAGACTGTTCCCCCTGTTGCGTAAAATTTAACTGTGGTTTGATTTATCCTGGTTCTAGGTTCGCCCGGTGTAACAACCGGGTTTTTTATTGAGTAGCCACCTACTTTTACAAGTAGCCGCCAACTGTAGGCGGCTAAGCCAGAAAATACACTTGAAAGCAAGGAGAAGCTCCCCTACTTTGATTCACACCATACACATTATGTGAGTGAAGGTTTCCTTTTTCTGACCCGGGCGATCGCCAATAAAAAACCGCCCTTTTTAGGGGGCGGTCAGATGAGTAGGATTAAATGTCAGGGAAGCTAGCCTCGGTATTGACACCCAAGTAGTGCCTTTGGATCACTTCAACACTATTTCCGCAAGCGGTTGCCAGTAACAACAAATCAGTGCCAGCGTGCGCCATAAGGGTAATGAACGTGTGACGGGTATGGTAAGGGGAGAGGTAGGTTGAAATTTTACCTTCTTCTACCAATTGAGTAACTACGCCGGGGTATACATACGTTTTTTGAGAACATTTTAGTTCGTATGTATTCCACAACTTAGCAAATTGACCGATATACCAAGCTTTACCATTTTGTTGTTTTAAAATTAAATCAGTAGGCTTAGCGTCTACAGGTTTAATTCTCGATAATAAATTTTCAAGCTTGGGATATATTTTGAAAATCCTAGTCTCTCCTGTTTTTGGAACCTGAGTATTCTTTAATCGCCCGTTGTAAGACTTGCTAAACCGAATGCAATCTTTGTCGCGCCCTAGAAAGACATCCTTCCATTCAAGCGCGAAAGCTTCCCCGCTGCGACAACCTGTTAAAAACAAAAATTCAACCAACGGGGCTGCTTGTCGTACATTGGATTTTTCTGATTCATAAAAAGCCTTGATGATGATGTCACGTTCTTCTTTAGTAAAAGCTCGTCTATCGCGCTCATCTGGATCGATCTCTGTATCCTCTGAATCCCACCATCGCAATAACGAGCCATCAGGATTAACGACTGGCTTATATTTATCTGTTTTGTTAGGTGCGGTAACAGAGTCAATTCCCGCAAACGGATTAACTCTAAGTTTTGTTTTCTCTTGAGATTGCAAACGCAAAAACGCTTCAGAAAGAGCTGAAATAATTGAACGCTTGGTGGCTGCACAGCAGGTGAACCGCGACAAGCAATCACTTATCTTTCCGTCCAAGCGTTCATCCCATAAAGGATTATCCAACATTAGATCAACATGATTTTTTTTGTCATATACTTTCCCTTTAGAGTAATCCAAGGAAAAAATGATCCAAAATCAGGGATACTAAGAGAATAATTAATGTGCAATCTGCTGTATG
>NZ_JAUBSF010000214.1:0-1787 GCF_036704615.1 Microcoleus sp. K4-B3 | reverse complement strand
ATTCCGGCACTGTCTTCTCCATGTGCCTCACCTTATCAGATTTTTTGGGTTTTTGCTACCCCCGTGAACTTCTACTAAAATAATTTTAACTATTTATAAGAATTTGTTAAACGCGACAAATTTATAAGCAAGCTTATCGTTTAAGATTGGCCAAATTTAATTTTCAACAAGTGGTGTGAGTGTTGTGGTGAAGAATTCTACCTCCGTTAAAGCTTTTTGGCTGTCTTTCTTGATTTCTGGTGCGGCGGTGCCTTTGGGGCAGATCGCAGCAACAGCTCAAATTCAGGATACCTCAACTCCAGAAGTTGCGCTAGAAGGTAGTGCCGTCCCTGCCGCTAACCCAGACGCAGCGCTGGCAGCAGTTAAGATTGAGATACCGCAGTTAGCGGCGATAACCGCAGAGACTAACTCAGCAGTCGATGCCCTTTACCCGAAACAGATGCAGCATGGGTGAATCGTGCTTTACCCGAAACAGATGCAGCATGGGTGAATCGCTTTTTACCCGAAACAGATATAGCAACAGTCGATCGCCCTTTACCCGAAACAGATGCAGCATGGGTGAATCGTGCTTTACCCCAACATAATACAGAAAGAGTCGATCGCCCTTTACCTAAACAAGATAAAGCAACAGAGGATATCGCAACAACAGCCCCAGAAATAACGGGGGCAATTCGCGAATTGCCCCCCCAGGAGTTAGAAATTGCCAACTCTCCTCAGTCTCAAAACGTTGCTGAAGCCAGCCAAGTTGCCGACATCAGCAGCGAGACGGGCACCGCTGATGACCTCAGCATACAAGAAGACGCAGCACAAGTCACCTCTGTTTCCCAACTGTCCGACGTGCGGCCGACAGATTGGGCTTTTCAAGCCTTGCAATCCCTAGTAGAAAGATACGGCTGTATTGCAGGATATCCAGACGGCACATTCCGAGGCAATCGAGCAATTACTCGCTACGAATTTGCCACCGGATTAAATGCTTGCTTGGATCAAATTACCAAACTAATTAGCGGTTCTACTGGTAATTTAGTCAGCCGAGAAGATGTACTTGCTTTGCAAAGATTGCAAGAAGAATTTGCGGCATAATTAGCTACATTGCGCGGTAGAGTAGATGCTTTCGAAGCTCGAACGGCCCAATTGGAAGCCAAACAATTTTCAACTACTACTAAACAACGGATTTGCTTGGTTTAACGTGACTGGAGCTTTTACGGGCGATCGAGTCCGAATTGAAGCAACAAATGGAAAAGCTGCTCCGCTAGATCGATTAGCCGGACGCGATCCTGTCACCAACAGACCGATCGTGCAGAGAGTGGACGACCCAGAAATCACTTTCAGCCAGTTAGTTTGGTTTACTCTGACGACTTCTTTTACAGGCAAAGACGAATTGATTACACAGCTAGCTGTAGGTAACGGAAATTCACCAGCCAATCAGTATACTTCAACGGGTTTGTTCAATACATTCGGCACTCCTTTTCTCGCTCAAACTGCGGGAGGAAATCCCAATGAAGTTATCCTGCGGGAACTTTCCTATCGGTTTCCGGTTAGCAACAGCTTGCAAGTAGTAGTCGGCCCAAGAATTAATTTCTACCGCTACTTTGACAACAATAACTTTAACTTTTTCGTAAACGGTGCGAGCAGCTTTATTTCTAACAACAGCCCTTTGTTAAGCGCTACCAGACGCGGGGCCGGTGCTTTGGTTTTGTGGGCCATAAGCACTAGCCCTGTCTGGCGTGCGCTCAAACTCCAGCCCAGTCCGCGATGGTTCCTCACGGGCAATTGTCAGCGGAGTTTTA
>NZ_JAUBSF010000213.1:0-1794 GCF_036704615.1 Microcoleus sp. K4-B3 | reverse complement strand
GATCATTGGTAACAAGTTAAGCTTGTATGGCAGTTGTCAAGGGGATTTGAGAAGATGTGTCAAAGAAAAATTGATGATTGCCTCGCTGTCGATCGGGGAAAGGCGCAACAATTAACTTAACATTGGGTTTTCGTTGAGATTTAACAATACCTAAATCTCGATTTTCTGGCGCGGCAAAATACTCGATCGGATCGGTTGCCTTACCTTTTTGGCGGGCTACATAAAAATGGTAAAGGCCCCGGTAAATCATTTCTAATGAAATCGAATCTATTGGTAAAGAGAGTTGGTCAGCCACGGCATCACCTAAATCGACCAAGAGTGCATAAAATATCCAAGTACCCCAGATTTGAAGCTGAATGCCGTTGAGAGAACCAGTCCACAAATAACTTAATCCCAAGAGTCTTTTTACGGTATTGAAAGCTTCTTCAATTCTCCAGCGCCGACGATATAAATCTGCCACCACGTAGGGTGGTAATACTTGAGGGTCAAGCACACTTGTCAAATAAGAATGCCAGGTTTTGCCCGAACGAACTTCTATCAAACGTAAGGTAATAAATGGAGTTTTTGCTGTTCCCGAACCCAAACGTACCAGACTATCTTTAAGGTCGTAACTTTTAGTAAATATTTGCTGTATTTGAATGGATGCTCCTTTTTTTAGACGAGTAATTAAGTGAATATTTCGTTCAATTAATTTGAGCCAAAAGCTAAAATGATAAAATCCCCTATCCAGTAAAAGTAAGGTTTGAGTTGGCACTAATTGCAGGATATTTTTTTCAATATTAACATCAGAAGCTCTCGGGTTTTCCAGAAACCAAATATCAACAGGGAGCCTGGTCATTAAATCTATAACTGTTGCCATTTTTCCTGCCAACTGCCCTTTAGGTAAATCTTCCAGGCTTTTGAGCTTGCAAAACAATGCTTCGAGCGTTGAACTATCCACTATCCAAATTCTCGAAAATTTGGTCAAGGCAAATTGAATGCTTTCTGGTAGAGGTCGTTGGTTTCTCTGATACCAACCAGTTCTTAAAGTTGGCAATAAATTTTTGAAGACTCCCTCAAATAATGTGGCGGGAAAACTTAAAAACCTCTGAGACATTGCTTGTTGAGTGACTGTCGTAGGCCGGCACCACAAAAAACCTTCTCTTGCCAGCATTCTTGTAAGTTCTGTCACCCCCGCTACATCTCGCCACAATAGAGTTAATACTGCTGCTACCATCAACGGCAGGTTAAGAATTCTCCCTCGTAAACCCAGTTGACGGTAGTAATTTTCTTGTGAGGTGATGGCTGGTGTTAATAATGCCGATAGTTGCGAGGCAATCGCTTCATCTTCCACCATCGGTCTTGTGGTTTTTTTGGCGTGGTCACGGTTGGTTTTTTGATTCTTTGCCATATTTGCTGACCTACACAATCGCCCAATTATTTGTCAATTATATCGTTCGATCGTACCAACGCTCGCAATCGAGCGTGCTGGGCCCAACGCTACCGTGCGCTGGCGGTGCAACTATTATCTCGCGCCCGCCATTATTATCTCGCGCCCACCATTATTATCGATCGTCCGTCACTGTTATTGATCGTCCACCACTGTTATCGATCGTCCGCCACTGTTATCGATCGCGGTGCAACACCAATTGAGTCCACAACTTATTAATAATGATAATCGCTGTGGGTGAGAGAGTTCGTCGCAGACGGACTCTCTCACCCTTACCCCCCTATTTGATTATCATTATTATTCCATAATATTTCTATCCCAAGAGGTATTGACAAAATCTACTCCCTTCTAACTTGTTACCAATG
>NZ_JAUBSF010000124.1:0-14952 GCF_036704615.1 Microcoleus sp. K4-B3 | reverse complement strand
TTTGACTAAATGGTTCGTTGAAATCTTTTGTCGAAGTGAGTGAAATTTTGGATCATTTTTTCGTTGGAACACTCTTAATGGGATTGGTATAGCTAATTCGATAGAGTAGTTCAAATGTGGTGGGTTGTAATTGCGGTTGTTTCCATTCCAAGTAATCTTCCCACATCTGACCTACCGTGATTTCAGGTTCTGGTTCTGGAATCGGTGCTGCTAGTTTTAGTTCAGCGGTGTACTTGCTCTTTAAGCCGTACTTGGCAAAACTGGGGTCAAACAATTGTTGCCAGTCTGGGTGCTGTAGGTCGCCTTCGATCCGCCACGCGATCGCGATCGCCTTTTGCTGATTTTCAGGAGTATCCTTCATCCCTAAGCCCTGATGCTTCCGCTTACCCCCAAAAATGGGATTGTACTTGGTACTGAACTGTAACCGGAGTGAACCGTTATCGGACTGAACTTTGATTGTTTCAGGGGTGGCTTGTGATTTAGCGTACATATTGATTTTTCGAGGTTCTGTAAGGGTTTTCAGCTTCTATCAAGTTTCTAGCAATTTTCGGTAAGTCGAATCGTGTGCATAGTGTGAGTGAAGCCTGAGGGTAGTATATCATAGTTATGGCAGTATTTCTATCATTATGCCCATAAAAGTTCGGCAACGAAGCCGTGTACAAGATTTAAGGGATTTAACAGATTTAACGGATGGATGTTGAGCTTCGAGGTTCGAGCTTTGAGCTTCGAGCTTCGAGCGAAAAATGTTAATCTCCGGTCTGGGGATGGGTTAAAGTAAGTTTTTTATAGCACGATCGCACATCAGTTTGTTAACTTTAGGGTTTTGGCGATCGGTCAAACACCCGAAAATTCACAAAAATGCACCTCCCAAACAAAACAACACAATTCTTTGCTCCCAAAGTTGGCGTTTGGTACTACAATGCAGCAAAAGTTCAAGCGTTTTTGACTTCAACGGCTGAGGGGATAAAGGAAAATGGGAGATGTTGGACGTGTGCCTGTAGGAATTATCGGCGCTTCAGGGTACGGCGGCGTGCAACTTGTGCGACTGCTGGCGGATCACCCAGCGGCTGAAGTAGTCTATTTGGGCGGGGATAGCAGTGCGGGAAAACCTTTTTCCAGCCTTTATCCGCATCTGACTAACTGCATTGATTTGACAGTCGAGGCGATCGACCTAGACAAAATAGCGGCAAAATGTGAAGTTGTGTTTCTGTCGCTGCCGAACGGTTTAGCTTGCAAAATGGCACCGACGCTGATAGAAAAAGGCTGCAAAGTCTTGGATTTGTCGGCTGACTACAGATTTGAAAATCTGGAAACTTACAAAGCTTGGTACGGTGGCGAGCGATCGGACTCGGAATTGGCTGCAACGGCTGTTTACGGTTTGCCCGAATTGTATCGCGATCGAATTAAAGACGCTAAGTTAGTAGGCTGTGCCGGCTGCTACGTTACTGCTAGTTTATTAGCCCTGGCACCTTTGCTCAAACAAGGTCTCATCGTGCCAGAAACAGCAATTATCGACGCCAAATCCGGTGCTTCTGGGGGGGGCCGCAAAGCCGAAGTTAATCTCTTGTTGGCTGAAGCAGAGGGTTCTCTGGGCGCTTACGGTGTTGGTCGCCACCGCCACACGCCAGAAATCGAGCAAATTTGCAGCGATTTAGCCGGACATGATATTAAAGTTCAGTTTACTCCTCACCTAATTCCGATGGTGCGGGGAATTCTGGCGACTGTTTACGCAACTTTGCGCGATCCGGGTTTGGTGCGGGAAGATTTAATCACGATTTTCAGCGCTTTTTACCGCAATTGTCCTTGGGTAAAAGTGTTACCGGCTGGGGTTTATCCGCAAACAAAATGGGCTTGCGGTACGAATCTTTGTTATATCGGCATCGAAGTCGATCCGCGTACTGACAGGGTGATTGTGCTATCGGCGATCGACAATTTAATTAAGGGACAAGCCGGTCAAGGCATCCAGTGCATGAACTTGATGATGGGTTGGGAAGAAACTTTGGGTTTGCCTCAATTGGCTTTCTATCCTTAATTGGTAATTGGGCATTGGGAATTGGGAATTGGGCATTGGGCATTGGTGATGAAAATTAAAAACTAACGGATTACCGATTACCAATTACCCATTCCCAATTACCGATTACCAATTACCCATTCCCAATTACCGATTACCAAGTGTTATTTTGGCCCGTAACCGATCGACCCAGCATAAATTGCCCGATCGCCCAATTCATCCTCAATCCGCAGCAAGCGGTTGTATTTGGCAACTCGTTCGCTGCGGCATAGCGAACCAGTCTTGATTTGGCCGGCGCGAGTCGCTACCGCCAAATCGGCAATTGTGGTATCTTCAGTTTCACCGGAACGGTGGCTGATGACCGATCGATAACTGTTCCGTTTACCGAGGTCGATCGTATCCAAAGTCTCCGTCAAAGAACCAATTTGATTCAGCTTAATCAAAATCGAATTGCTAGCTTTCAAATCAATCCCTTTTTGCAGGCGCGTGCGATTAGTAACAAACAAATCGTCACCTACCAGTTGAACTTTGCTGCCCATTTTCTGCGTCAGCGCTACCCAACTGTCCCAATCGTCTTCATGCAAACCATCTTCAATGGAAACAATCGGATATTTTCCGGCTAAACCATCCAAATAATCGATTAATTCTGCTGGCGAATGAGCCACACCGTCGTAAGTGTACTGTCCATCTTTGTAAAATTCGCTAGCAGCAACATCCAAAGCCAAAGCAACTTGTTCACCTGGCTTGTAGCCGGCTTTTTCAATAGCTGCAATCAACAAATCCAAAGCAGCTTGATTGGATTTAAGATTAGGCGCAAAACCCCCTTCATCACCCACACCAGTCAGCAAACCCTCAGCTTTTAAGACTTTACTCAGGGATTCAAAAACCTCTGCACCCCAGCGTAAAGCTTCTTTAAAAGATGGCGCACCCACAGGGACAATCATAAATTCTTGAATGTCCACATTATTGTTAGCGTGAGAGCCCCCGTTGATCACGTTCATCAAAGGTACGGGTAAAACGTTAGCTAAGGGCCCGCCCAAGTAGCGGTAAAGGGGGAGTCCTAAAGTCTCGGCGGCCGCCTTTGCTGTGGCTAAGGAGACTCCAAGAATGGCATTTGCGCCGAGGTTGGATTTGTTGGGGGAACCGTCCAAGTCAATCATGGTTTTGTCTACCAGCGCTTGGTCGATCGCATCCAGATTAGCCAAAGCGGGGGCAATTTTGTGTTCGACGTTAGCGACGGCTTTCAGGACTCCTTTGCCGCCGTAACGTTTGTTGTCGCCGTCGCGGAGTTCGTGGGCCTCAAAAGAGCCTGTAGACGCGCCGCTGGGCACTTGTGCGAGCCCGACAACACCGTTAGCTAGGTAAACTTCAGCTTCAATGGTGGGGCGGCCGCGGGAGTCGAGGATTTCTCTGGCTTTAATAAATTCGATCGCAGTGTCTAGCATATTAACGATTCCTGGCCTTACTCACGGTTTGATGACATTTGGCAGTCTGTTGGCTTTCCCACGCTGACTGCTGACGGGTAATAGAGTACGCGATCCCCAGAATTATTGCTGCACAGTTCAAAATATTTGCGGATTTGGGCAGTTTGGTGTCAATAAGCTAGGCTTGTTGCAGAATAACCATGGGTAATTTTGACAGTAATTTAATTTTTTTAACCGCCGATTCACGCAGAGTTTCTAATTGGAACCTTTGTTAAAATCAGAATGTCAACAAAGTCACTTAAAAAAGGAGAAACCGAGGATGTTAGAAACAACCGTCGGAGAAATTATAGCATTAGCTGAAAATTCAGACCCAATTATTCCCGCTCCGCCTAACATTCAATTATTAACAGCCCCATTGCCAAATCCCAGCGACCCCAACTTTTTTGACTTAACTCCCAATGACGACGCATTTCTATTAGCAAATGGAATTCTGCGCAACACTCCGGGAGGTTTGCGGGCCTTAGCCGGCAACGATTTTGTCAGAGGTTCAGGTGGTGCAGAACTGATGAACGGCAACAGCGGCATAGATACTTTAATCGGAGGTTGCGGCAGCGATACTATTCGCGGCGGTCAAGATTTTGACATACTTTACGGAGAATGCGGCAACGATTTAGTCAGCGGAGATCAAGGCGATGACTACGCTTATGGAGGCACGGGCAATGATTTTATTCGCGGCGGTAAAGGGAATGATGCTTTAGTCGGAGAGAGTGGAAACGATACTCTAATCGGTGATGCTGGAATTGATAGACTTTGGGGAAAAGAAGGCGCAGATTTGTTTGTCCTCCGCACAGAAGCGGGAGCAACTTCGGGGGAAATTGGTTCGCTTCAACCGCCTCCTAGCGGCAACTTTGATGTAGATGAAGTGCCTGCAGATTTTATTCTCGATTACAATTCTGCTCAAGGTGATGTAATTGGATTGGCATCTGGATTGACGCGAAATGATATTGTTTTGAGCGAAAGGTTTTTAACAATTGGTGATGCCAGAGATTACGATAGCAGTGGCCCTTTTCCTCCGGGACAGCCTCGAACCGCTGATTTTAGAATTTTAAATACTAAGGCGACGGTGATTAGGGAAGCTAGTACCGGAAATATTCTGGGTTTGGTGAAAGATGTGTCGCCGGCTCAACTTCAGTTTACCTCTGTGTCTGAAAGCTCGATCGCCCTTGGATAATCATCGTAGGTTTGTAGTAAGGACTTTAGTCCTGAGAGAGGACTAAAATCCTTACTACAAAAAATTTTATTCGTTTCCAAGTTCTGCATTTCAAGACCAAAAATCCGCCACATCATATCCCATTTCGCTGAGCATTTGCCGCAGCAGAGGTAAGCTCAAACCGATCACATTCGTGTGACATCCTTCGATTTTTTCCACAAAAAAGCCGCCTTTACCTTCCAGTGCAAAACAGCCTGCACAGGCGAGGGGTTCTCCGGTAGCGACGTAGGCCGCAATTTGGCGCGAGGTAACTTCCGCAAAATGAACTTTTGTAACTTGACAGCGAATGAGCGATCGCGACCTTGCCTCATCAAAGTCATCGAATCTAGTATCAATTAAAGCATGACCCGTATATAATTCGCCAACCTTACCGCGCATTTTCTGCCAGCGCGAGATTGCTTCTTCCGCATCCTTTGGTTTGCCATGAATTTCGCCATCTATGAGCAAAATTGAATCGCATCCCAACACCAAACACGATTTGGGATTGAGGATTTGCGGGTGAGAATTAGCCAGCAAAAACTTAGCTACAGCCTCAGCTTTTCCCGATGCTAAAACCTGCACTAATTTAGTGGCATCCCTCATTTGTATTTGCCCTTCATCAAAGTCGCTGGGGCAAATCACAGCTTGAATGCCCGCACTTTCTAGCAGGCTGCGGCGCGCCGGAGAAGCTGAAGCTAACACAAAAGTTGGAATATTCATAAGTTAAGAAGTCAGTTGACAGTTGACAGTTGTCAGTTGTCAGTTGACAGTTGTCAGTTGTCAGTTGTCAGTTGTCAGTTGGCAACTAACCCATGCCCCATGCCCCATGCCCCATGCCCTAATAAACAGAGAAAGATTTAACGACTTTCTCAAAAGCTTCTTTTACCTTGGGCCAGCGTTCTTCGGTAGTGGAAACGTTAAGGGTAAAAAGTTTGCCGCGGCTGACGGCTACACTCGCTAAGTTATGCCGTTCTTGGTTTGGCAACTTAACGGCGTATTCTAAAATGTAATAGTTTTTCGATCGCGATTCGCGAGCTTCAGCATTGACTAATTCAGCTTCGCGGCCGGAATCAGTCGGGGCGATCGCACTTTTGCTGAGCTTGTATCCCACATCCGTCGGCGTTCCCAAATCCGCCAGAGTTTTGTCCTTTGCGACTGGACTGATTACCACGCTGACGTTCTCGGTTTGCTGAATCAAATCGCGGAACACCACATCGGGCCCGTTAGAAACCGCGATCGGCAGCCAGCCGTTAGGATAGAGAAATTGATAGCCGTCGCCAGTATCAACGTAGCTTTTGAGTCCGGTGACTTTAGATACACAACCAGTCAAGGTGAGGCTCAGAACCACCAGAAGTATTGCCGCAATTCGTTTGAACATTATTTTTACGCGTAGGGTAACAGTAAAATATTTAATTTTAATTGTCTCACCAAACCTGGAGCCTAAAAATAGTTAAGCTATGGATCGCCGTTTGTGTACTGCTCGCGAGCCATAGCCATATAGTTTTTTAATTTTTAACAAAATCATTACAGGTTAGTCAGCCAGCTAATCAGTCCGTGCTTGGTCGAAACTTCTAAAGCCAAGAGAGAAACAAAACCAATCATGGCAAGGCGGCCGTTTAAGCGTTCTGCGTAGGGGGTGAAGCCGGTGCGAGCTTCGTCATCGATATATACTGTCGGCTCGATCGCAAAATTGTTCATTTTGCCTTGGTCGTCCAGCATTAAACCTCTGTTAGTCATGTTTGTCTCTTAAATTGCGTTTGGTCTACTGTAAATAAATGTAACAGACTTGTGAAGATATGTAAAGGATTGTGAGCTTTTTTTTTAAAAGACCTCGATATGACACCATTTTCAAAAAGAAATGCAACTGTAGGCAAGCTCTAAACCCTTATAAAATCAGTCTTTCCCAATTCTAAAATCTAAAATCTAAAATCTAAAATGGTATGACAGCAGACAGTAGACTCTGGGCCCCGGAGGGAGGAGGATAGAGTTGAGAGGCGCAAAAGTCGATGGTGTGTGCCAAATCCAGTCTGGGTTTGACGAAAATTGTGGAACGGAGGAAAAATTTATGCGGGCCAGTCTGGAAATGCGGTGGTTTTATAGCGGTGCGCTGCCAAAATCGATCGCTCAATGGTTTGGAAGCGAGAGTCTCGGCGGGTATCTTTCACCTCCCGAAGAGCGGGAAGACATATATTTGCTAGTCCCTGGCTGCGACTACTTGGGAGTGAAGCTGCGCGGGAAAACATTAGAGGTAAAGTGGCGGCAGGCAGAGTTGGGGGCGATGCAGTTCGGCAACCGCTGGGAAGGCAAGGCCGAGAAGTGGCTGAAGTGGGTATGTGCTGACACGATGGCCCCGGTACCGGCGGATATTGTGGCGACAGGAAAGTGGATGGGAGTCAGGAAAAAGCGAGCGCAGCGTCTTTACCAAGTTTCGGCCCCAGGTTCCCTGATGTCTGTGCCTGTGGAAGCCCCAATTCCCCAAGGTTGCACCGTGGAACTTACTCAGTTGAACATTAACGGCAGCGCGTGGTGGACTTTGGGATTTGAAGCGTTTGGCAGCGAAACTTCTTTGACAGAAAGCCTGCAAACAGTGGCTACTTGGACTAGCAAGAGCTATCAGGCGCAAAAGTTGAAAGCTGAGGATTCTTCTGCTTATCCGATTTGGCTGGGCAGCAAGTAATATCAAATCCGGCTTTAATAATACCTCCTATATTGTTTAGTCCCTGTCTGCTGGGACGACAGTTTTTGTAGACGCGGTTTCAACCGCCGAGTCTAATCGAGGGGGTTTCTAACTATTCCCCCTCTGTCCCATTCTCCCCTTCTTTCATTCTCCCCACTCGGCCAGCAGTTCTCAGAATTTGACAAGCTAAAATTGCCGCCCCAAACCCGTTATCAATATTCACCACACCCACACCAGCCGCACAAGAATTGAGCATAGTTAAAAGAGGAGCAATCCCGCCAAAACTCGCGCCGTAACCCACACTCGTCGGCACAGCAATCACCGGACAATCTGCCAAACCCGCAACCACACTCGCCAAAGCACCTTCCATACCCGCCACCGCAATCAACACATCAGCACCAGCAATTAGGTGCCGGTTACTCAGCAAGCGGTGAATGCCAGCAACTCCGACATCCCACAAACGTCGCACCTGAAAACCGCAAAGTTCCGCAGTAACTGCAGCCTCTTCCGCTACAGGTAAATCCGCCGTTCCCGCACTGATAATAGTCACAGTACCCGGATGCTGCGGAGTTGGAGAATTAGCAGTAGAAATTGCACAAATTCGAGCCTTTTGGTAGTAGCACAAATCGGGTATTTTTTGCTGCAATTGCTCGAAAACTTCCGGTTCAATTCGCGTCGCCATCACAGCAGGATTTCGCCCCCGCATCGCCTCGATAATCTCAACAATTTGGTCTGGGGTTTTCCCTGGGCCCCAGATTACTTCAGGAAAACCCGTTCTTAAAGTACGGTGGTGGTCAATTTTTGCAAAATCCCCCACTTGTTCAAAGTCAAAATACTTTAATTTATCTAAAGCTGCGATCGGACTCACATCGCCGGCGGCCACAGATTCGAGTAACTTCTGTAAAATTTCAGGTTCCATTAATTAATGACTGATGAATTTGACTGCTGACTGCTATAGATTGCTCCGGGCGGGTTTATTTATCGGATCGGTCGATCGCACATACCCTCGTAAAACCCGCCCCTACAGACTAATAAATGCTGAGTGCTGAGTGCTGACGAATAACTATTCTGTTATTTTCAGTTCGTACAAATTCCAGAAAGCACCGCCGAGGGCACTGTAGCGAATTCCCGAAATGCGATCGCGCACCGCCTCAAAAGTCAGCGGATTCACCATATAGATAAACGGCACTTGTTCCGCTATAATTCGCTGCGTTTCAGCATAAAGTTCCTTGCGCTTCGCCTCATCAAGCTCCTGGGAAGCTTTCACGTAAAAGTCATCGATTTTCTGCTCCCAGTCGTCAACTTTCCAACCCTTAATCGGCGGTTCTCCGGCTTGCGGACCCTGGTTGAAACTGTGCAGCGTGCCGTTAACAGACCAAATATTGTAGCCGCTGTGCGGTTCAGTACCTCCAGTAAAACCGCCGAGGTAAGTATCCCAATTCCTCGTCAGACGCAGCTTTTCCACATAAGTGTTAAAACTCAGGAACTGCGTATCAACTTGCATCCCCAGTTTGGCTAAATCTTGCTTAATTTGCGTTGCCATTTGTTCCCGCACTTTTTTACCTGCAGCCATTAACAAAGTAAATCGCACTTTGTTGCCTTCAGCATCCAACAATTCGTCGTTACTATTATACTTAAAACCAGCACTTAACAGTAATTCTTTCGATTTTTGCCGATCGTAACTGTAAGTTTTCAATCCCTGTTCTGGGGACAGGTAGAACGGACTTTGCGCCGGAATTGGGGAATGCAGCGGTGCGCCAAGCCCGCGATAGATATTGTTAGTCATGGCGGATCGGTTGATGCCGTAGGCGATCGCCTGCCGAAATTCCTTAGTCGCGAACCACCGAGACTTAACCGGGTCTACAAACGGCTGATTTTGAGCATTGCGCCCCTTATTCAGATTGAAACACATAAACACGCTGCCAGTATCCGGGCCGCCGTTGAAGACCGTATATTTGCCGCGTTTTTCCTCCCGTTTCAGCAGCGGAAACACTTCCGGCTGCACGTCCAGAGTATCCAAATCGCCCGATCGAAAATTCAGCAGTTGATTGTCAGTATTTTCGATAATTTGCCAAACTATTTGCTGGATGTAAGGCTGAACATTTCCCTCAGCATCTTTGCGCCAAAAATACGGATTTCGTTCCAAAACAACGCGCTGATTAGGAGTATAGCTCAGCATTCGATATTGACCGTTGCCGACAATTTTTTTAGGGTCAGTATCGGTGCCCCAAGTAGCCAGGAATTTTGGCTGACCGTCTGCATCTGTATTGTCTACAGATTCCTGTAAAATATGAGCTGGTAAAATTGGGATTCCCCCAGCATATCTAATAAAAGGAGCAAAGGGTTCTGCAACGGAAAATTCAACGCGGCGGCTGTCAATTTTTTTAACTTTTGGGAATTGGCGACTCATGCCAACCCTCAGAGTATCTTTCAAACCGCTAGGGATTTTGTCATTGAAATAAATCTTTTCATAGCTGAAGATAATGTCATCAGTAGTCATCGGTTCGCCGTCGGACCATTTCAAACCCTCTCGCAGGGTGAAGACAATCTTTTTGCCATCTTTAGAAACATCCCAGGACTCGGCTAAACCGGGTTCTAGCTTCGATGTCAAGCCGTTTTCGTTAATCAATCCCTCGTACATATAGCCAAAAACGCTGTATGCAGATTGATTTAGCGGGTAGTTAAAGGTAGCCGGACCGCTGGGGGTGGGAACGATGAGTCTGTTTACTAAGTTCGATCGGGCAGGAGTGCACGCAGACAGAGTTATGGTGGCAATTGCAGCCAGTAAAATAGCCAGCCAGCGCAGTTTTGAATGTAGCATCATAGAAATTTTCATAATTTTTTAGTTTACCACCTGCGTGCAACTATGACTGAGATTGTAACCAACCAATAAAGTTTTCAGTGCGTGAAAAATACTTGGTTATCCCTACTTCCCGCAAAGCATATTGAACTTCTGGTAGTTTGCCAAATTCTTTGACGTTGCCACTTAGAAATACTTTGGTTTCTGTGGGGCGCAAGCGGGCATGACTCAAGATACAGTGTAAAATCAAATTATCTGTTGGGTCTTTTTCGATGATACTTGTGTTTAAGCTTGCTTCGATAATCTCTGTATTTAATACAATCATTTCTGCATTTTGCGACAGAATATAAATTGCTTCACGCAAGCGAAATTGAATTTCATCTATTCGATTGCTATAATAAAGCAATGACTGTTCTAGGTTAAAAGATAGAGATGCGACCTGTTCAGATGTCACATCTCGCTTTGTTTGACTAATTTGACACGTTAGCTGTTCCTTAAACTTGTTTTGTCGCTTCACCTCGTCCTCTAAAGCCGACAGAGACTCCATATAACAAATGCTGGGTATGACCAACTGAACTGATGACGATAAATCCCGCAGCAACATAATTGCTTCAGCTTCGCGCCCTGTAGCAATACTCATCAAAAAGTTAGTCTCGATATATAAAATTGCCACCTAATCTCACTTCGGATTTTGTTGTTCCACCTGCTAGCATCGGCAGCAAACCGATTTCTGCTATCTGTTTAGACGCTGGGGGAGTTTCTGATTTCCAGTGATAGGCTAAGTCATGCAGCCACGCTTCTACCAGCGTTTCAATCGTATGTCCAAATATGCTTTTGCTACCAAAGTCAGGCTGATAATAACGAAGTATTTCACCAGTGTTTAGAGAGCAAACAGGTTCAGATAAATTTACGCCGTCCCATTTGAAAATCAGAATTTGTTCGGTGTCAACAAACATAGCATAGGGAATGACTGTGCCTTGTTCAGACATCTTCGCTAACGCAGCTTTCATCCAAGATATCATGTAAGCAGCAATCCTCTGCTTTGCTGCTGTTTCTTGAGCTTGAATAATTTTGACCTCGATTAGCGCGACTATGCGATCGTCCTTATCTAGAGCAATGATGTCAACGTTGATCGGCATTTCGATTTCCAAGTCTTCGGCGATCATAAATTCGACTCCTAATTAAGTAGAAAATCTTCATAACCTGACAGCTATTTTAGCACTAACAAAACTACAGCGTAAGCTGCGATTCCTTCTTCTCTTCCCACCGGCCCTAACTTTTCGTTGGTAGTAGCTTTGATGCCAATTTGGTCAGGTTTTAATTGTAGGACAGTAGAAAGCCGATCGCGCATTTGCTCAATATGCGGTTTCAGCTTTGGACGTTCCGCCACCACCACGGAATCAATATTGCCGATTTCCCAGCCTTTATCTAATATTAACTGATTGACTTGTGCCAGCAATACGAGACTATCAGCACCTTTCCATTTCGGGTCAGTGGGCGGGAAATAAAGACCGATATCTCCTAAGCTGAGAGCTCCGAGCATAGCGTCCATGATAGCGTGGGTGAGTACGTCTGCGTCGCTGTGTCCTAATAAGCCTAATTCGTGGGGAATGTGCACGCCGCCGAGGATGAGGGGGCGTTCTGGAACTAAGCAGTGAATGTCGTAGCCGTTGCCGATGCGGATGTTCATGTGAATTTAAGGTAGGGGAAAAGCCGAGACTAGACAATTATTTTACATTCAGTCTGGAGATAAGTAAATTTGGGCGTTGGTGAACTGAGGTGTGATTTGGCTCTCACCGTTGACGGAGGCAGGTCGAAGAGCGTTCAAATCAGAGTATCTAAATAATTCTTGATTATGGAATGGGAACCTCCTCGAATTTGAGGAGCGTGAATTAGTAAACGAATTGAATGTTTGAGAATTTATTCGTATTGAGAATAACAAAGAGATTTTCTCTTCAATCGAGCCTGATCGTGTCTGAGTCTTGTATTTTCACCTTCAACTGCAAGTCATATAAGTTTTACCGATGATTGAGTGACCATCTGGAATAAATATTGTATAAACTTTCAGGCAATTTGTTACAGAAAAATAGCATTTTTATTTTTCAACATCCCATCAATGTTTAAATGTTTGGGCATCATGGTCTCCTACAGCCCAGGCTAAAATATCTGCTTTGAAGTGGTCTACTGCTATCCACAACCAGACGCAAGTTTTTTTTGAGCCAATAAATGTTTCTAATTCATCTAGTTCTACGACAAGAGAGAATTGTGTCTGGACGGACGATATTTCAAAAGTTTGAAAAGCGAGATCCCTTTTTTGGCACGCTACATATAGTGTGCTTGCCTAAGTCCTGTATGTGTTAGTTTATCGATCGTCCCAAGAACCCGATCGCCTCCTCAAATCTACTTATTCCTTAGATGCCGAAGAAATCGTCCCCGGCTTTACTCTCGCGATTGCCGAGTTTTTTCAGAAACTGGCTTTTTCAGGAAAGTGCGATGTAATATATCTAAATGGCTAGGTAAATTTTGGAGATCAATTTGGCTGAGTGCGATGCTGAACAAGGCTTTAACAATATTTGTAGGTAGTAAAATCTTCAAACAGGAGTGTTATTATGAAAATTCAATCTATCAATTTAAAGTATTTTAAGAAATTTAGAAATCTAGAATTATTAGAGGAATTTACCGATCCAGAAACGGGATTGGCACGAGACATTATAGTTTTAATAGGGATGAATGGGGCGGGAAAAACAAGTATCTTACAAGCCATAGCAGCAACACTGGGAGTGGCAACAGGGAGGTTGCAGAAACTTCCTGACTTAGAATGGGCAGGATTTAACTATGAATTGCTGGGGAGTAATTGGGGCAAGTTTGGACCAGAGGTTACTCTACAAGTACAATTTTCGTCTCAAGAGATCCAGGCGGTTCGTGAGTTCCAACAAAAATTGCAAAATCTAGGTCACAATGTACCAGTTCCTCCTGCTGACAAACATATTGTGGATCTTAGATGGCAAGGTGAGAGTGTTCAAGCAAACACTGCGAATGAATTGTTTCAATTTAAAGGACGGGAATATGCTAAACGACTCCTTCGATCTGAAGGCTTTGAGGTGTTTGAGCGAGTTGGTACGATTTTTTGGTACACAGAGCAGAGAAATTCAACCAGCTTAACTACTGAAAATCCGGATGGAAAAGTTGAAATTACCTATGATATGCTACGCGATCGCCTTTCAAAGTTGCGGCAGTTTCATCAGGATGTTGGGAAAAGAATTCACCAATTCCGCCGTGGACAGAAGGACATATATGCTGAAATTGAGCAAGCTTATAAAGCTGTTTTTCCAGAACGTAGCTTTGAGGGGCCTGTTCCACGAGAAGGGATCGATGACATTCTGAGCGAACCCTGGTTTTATCTATACGATAACAGGAACCAGTATGAGATTTCTGAGATGTCTGGGGGCGAACGCGCTATATTTCCGATGCTGATGGACTTTGCTAATTGGAATATTCATAATTCGGTGATCTTGATTGATGAAATTGAGTTGCACTTACATCCACCACTGCAACAAGCATTGTTGAGAGCTTTGCCTAAGTTAGGCAAAAATAATCAATTTATCATTACAACTCATTCTGATTACATAGAGCAGCTAGTACCCGAAGCACACATTGTTCGTTTGGATGTGTAACTATGAGTGTTGTTAGCAGTGGAAAAAATATTTTTTGTGAAGGGAAACCAAGCAGCTTAGACTATAGATTGCTTAATAGAGTAGTCGATAGCCTACCAGGTGATAGATGCACAATTGTCCCTGTGGGTAGTAAGTTTGCATTCTCAACCTTTGCCGACGGCTACTTTTCAGGGAATAGAGCGGTTAATCAGAAATACATCGTTTTTCGCGATCGGGATTTCGATGTTCAGCCAACTCCTAACTGCGGATTACTCCAACTAGATAATAGATCAGGTAATAAACCCATGGCTTTAAGTTATCGCACTTGTGTTGAAAATTACCTCTTAGATGCTAATTTGATTCACACCTATTGGACAGAAAAGTACAATGAAAAGCAGGAAAATCCAGCTTCTAAGTGGGGACATCAAAATTCACCAGGAGTCGAGCGCATTTCAGAATCGATTGAAACTAGCGCCAGGAATCTGCAACATTACCAAGCTGTAAGATGGGCATTGGGTGACTTGGTGAACATGAGACCAGCACGAGAACAACTCAAAACTACATGGACGAAGAAAGGTAACCTACCTGAGTCATTAATTTTGCAAGACTGCAAAGATCAAGCGTTAGAATTAATTAATAAATTTAGACTGGCAGTTGGAGCAGTTACATGGGAAAAATTTGAAGATAACCTTGTTTCTTATCAACAACGGTTTAACCAAGAAGAATTTTGGACAGAGAAGCAATACTTAATCTGGTTTAATGGCAAGGATATTCAAAAGGAAATACAGAAACAAGACTCTACATACATTTCTCTAAATTCATTTTTCGATTGGGCAATTCGGAAGGTTGACATTAATCAGCATCCTGATCTTATCGAATTAAGGACAAAAATAGAGCAGCTATAGCAGAAGGAAGAAAAAAGAAGGAAGAAGGAAGAAGGATGTCTAAAAAAAAATTTTTCCCCAAACAAAAAGCGCCCCTATTACTAGGAGCGCTTTTTGTAATCGAGGACTAAAACTTAGCCGTTGATAGAAGGAGCAACCATTGCTACTGGGGTGACTTCACCAGCAGCCAAGTCAAGCGGGAAGTTGTGAGCGTTGCGCTCGTGCATTACTTCCATACCCAAGTTAGCGCGGTT